>NZ_QHHV01000288.1:0-7207 GCF_003947245.1 Actinoplanes sp. ATCC 53533
AACATCGAGCTGGTGAACGTGGCCGTCACCGTGTTGCCGCTGGCGGTGATCTCGCCGTACGGCGTGGCGGCCAGGTTCAGCGCCTCGGTCTTCTTGATGAGGTTGAACGTGTATGCGACGTCGTCGGCGGTGAGCGGCTTGCCGTCGGACCACTTCGCGTTGTCGCGAACCGTGATGGTCGCCTTCTTGAAATCGGGCGTCCACTCGACACCGGTGGCCAGCCACGGGCGGGACGGCTCGGCCGGCTTCACCGGGTTCCACATCATCAGCGGCTCGTAGAGCATCCAGCGGTAGCCCAGCTGGGCGCCGGCCGACGTGGTGAGGAACGGGTTGTGGTTCTCCGTCTGCGGGCCGTTCGGCATACCCACGGTCAGGAACGTGGCACCACCGGCAGCTTTCTTGTTGCCTTCGTTGGGCGAGTCGCCGCAGGCGGCGAGGCCGCCGGAGGCGAGCACGCCGGCGAGAGCGACCGCGAACAGTTTCCTTCGCTGCATCTCTGAATCTCCTCAGATGGTACGGAATCGGGTGAGAGGGGGTGCCCCGAGGCAGGGCGAATCCGCCGACGTCGCAGCGCCGGCCGTATGACGGGTTATGGGGGTGTGACGGTGAAGAAGCGTGGCCTAGCTCGGGCCGGTGGAGCCGCGGACGGTGAAGGTGGCGGGGATGACGGTGGGACGGTTGGGCAGGGGTGAGCCCTCGAAGTGGGCGAGCAGCATGCGTGCCGCCGCTTCGCCCATCTCACGCAGTGGTTGGTGCACAGTGGACAGCGGCGGCCGGGTGTGCGCCGCCAGGGGAATGTCGTCGAAGCCGACCACCGCGACGTCCTCGGGGATGCGCCGGCCGCTGTCCAGCACGGCCTGCATCGCGCCGGCGGCGGAGAGGTCATTGTGGGCGAAGATCGCGTCGAACTCCACACCGGACGCCAGCGCGGCCTGGACGCCGGAGAAGCCGCGGGCGATGGTGAAGTCGCCCGGCAGCACCCGGTCCGCGTCGATCGGGTGGCCGGCCTCGGCGTAGGCGCCGGCGAAGCCGTCGAGCCGCTGCACCGTGCAGCCGAAGCGCTCGGGGCCGGCGACGACCAGCGGCCGGTGCCGGCCGAGGCTCAGCAGGTGCCGGGCGGCTGCGCCGGCGCCGGTGTGGTTGGTGGTGCCCACGCTCGGAATCTGGACCGGTTGCGTGTCGCGGTCGTCGATGAGCACCACCGGCAGGCCGCGGGCGTGCAGCATGGCGATGTAGTCGAGGGTGCCCTCGGGTTCGATGACCAGCAGCCCGTCGAAGCTCTTGGCGGAGACCTGGGCGCCGAACTGGCGCATCGACTCCTCACCCCGGTTGCAGGTGAAGAGCAGCAGGCCGTAGCGCTCGGTCTCGAGCACGTCGACGGCGCCCTGCAGCACCTCGCCGATCCACGGCCAGGTGAGCGAGGGGACCAGCATGCCCACCACCCGGGTCCGGCCGCGGGCCAGGCCCACGGCCCGTGAACTGGGCACATAGCCCAGCTCGTCGATGACCTTGCGGACCCGGGCGGCGGTGGACGCGTCCAGCTCACCCTTGCCGTTGAGCACCCGGGACACCGTGGTCTTGCTGACCTTGGCCCGGGCCGCCACATCGGCGATGGTGATTGGCACTTGTCCTCCGGCTGGTGTCGCGACGGTTGCCCCGGGGTTTCGGAACCGGTTTCGGGAGCGGTTCCGGCAGTTAACTCCGGTGGGTCGGGTCACGTCAACGAGCCGATAGCTTTATTTAGATTTCGAGACGGTAACCATGCGCCGCGGCGGCCGCGCACGGCCGCCGCGAGCCTTCGCGATATCCGGACGAACCGGATGGGCTCAGAGGGCCGGCCGCCGGTGCCGGCGCAGGCCCGCGGTGATCAGCGCGACGACCGTCGTCCCGGCCGTCATGCCGGCCAGCAGGAGGGTCGCGCCCACGGCGAACAGCCCCGACTCGTCCTGGCCGGCGGCCTGCGCGGTCCACGCCGCGGTGAACGCGACGGTCATCACGGCGGCGGCCGGCAGCGCCGGCACCCGTAGCAGCACGGCGGTGACCAGCAGGGCGGCGAGAGTGAGCACGGCGCCGGCGACCTGGGCGGTCGTGTACGGGCCCGAGTAGTCGCCGGTCGCCGGGTCCAGCGTCATCGTGGTGTCCCGGCCCAGCCAGGCCCACCAGGTGAACACGGTGGCGGCGGCCAGGGCGAACAGGCCGGCGGTGGTGCGGAACAACGTCTTGGAAGGCATGGGAACGAACCTAGGCGGGTGCCGTGGGCGCCGAATGAGCCCGCATACCCAATTCATCCGGGTACGGCAGCGCCCTCCACCCGGCGCACCACCTCGGGCAGCACCTCGCCCAAGGCGGCGTCCACGATCAGGTCCGCGTACGGCTCGCCGCGGGTGACGCCCTGGTTGACGATCGCCACCCGGATGCCGTCCTTCGCGGCCCGCAGCACGAATCGCCGCCCCGACATCACGGTCAGCGAGGAGCCCAGCACCAGCAGGGTCCGGGCCCCCGCGACCAGCTCGAAGCTGCGGCTGACCCGTTCGGCGGGCACGGTCTCGCCGAAGTACACGACGTCGGGCTTGAGCATCCCGCCGCACGACGCGCAGTCGACCACCAGGAAGCCGTCCAGCTCGGCGTCGTCGATCTCCACGTCGCCGTCCGGGTTGACCGCCGTTACGGCCGCCGCGAAGCCGGGATTGGCCGCGTCCAGCCGGTCGGAGTGCGCCACCCGGCCGGTCAGCTCGCCGCAGCCCAGGCAGGTGATCCGGGCCAGGTTGCCGTGCAACTCGACGACGCCGTGCGCGCCGCCGGCCTGGTGCAGCCCGTCCACGTTCTGGGTGATGATGCCGTCGATCCGGGCCAGTTCCTGCAACCGGGCCACGGCCCGGTGCCCGGCGTTGGGCCGGGCCTCGCCGATAGTGCGCCAGCCGAGGTGGCTGCGCGCCCAGTAACGCCGCCGGGCAACCGGATCCCGGGTGAAGGCCTGGTACGTCATGGGGGTGGTGCGGCGGGCCGCGCCGGAGGGACCGCGGTAGTCCGGGATGCCTGAGTCGGTGGACAGCCCGGCCCCGCTGAGGACCACCACGGCGCCGTCGCCGACCCACTCGGCGAGCTGTTCGATCTGCGTCACCACACCATGGTCCCTCACCCGGCGGAGTGGGACGAAGGACGCACTCACGACTATCTGTGCACGGACGGTCCAAGACCGGTAGATTGATCGGGTGGCCACCGTCGCGCGCCTGCTGCCCCGTCACTGGGACGGGCGACGCCTGCTGCAGTTCCTGACCGGCCTGGCGCTGATCGCGCTGGCTTTCGCGGTCCCCGCGCTGCAGGACCCGGCCGACCAGCCCGCCGAGTCCCCGGTCACGATCGTCACGACGGTCGACACCCCGTTCCCCGCGGGCCTCCCGGTGATCGATGCCCCGGCCGAGCCCGACCTGAGCACGAACAAGACCAACCTGGCGCTGGCCCAGGAAGGCCACACCGCCGGGTCGACGACGCCGACGACCCCAGGCTCCGATCCCGCTGCCGGATCCGATCCCGGCTCCCCGCCCGCCGGCGCCGAGCCCGCCTCGGGCACTCCGGCTGCCGCCGGTGCTGACCCGGCTTCCGGCTCCCCGGCCGCCGCCGGCACGGACCCTGGTTTCCCGGCTGCCGGCCCGCGATCCGAGGCCGAGGCCGCGGCCCGGAACGCCGCGGCCCTGCAGGGTGCTCAGGCCGGCGGCTACGGCCCCGGATCGACTGGCCCGAGCGCGGTGCCCGGCGACACCGGGCTGCCGGCCCAGGCCTGGAACGGCGGCCGCCGAATCTGCTTCGAAGGCCGCGCCGCCGGCAGCGGCGCCCAGGGCGCCCACGGCGAACGCGGCCCGCCGCGCATCTAAGCCGGCCGCACCCCGCACGGCGCCTGACCGAGCCGCACCAGGCCGCGAGCCTGACCGCGGGCGCACCACGCGGGAGCGTCTGACCGGGCGCACCACGCGGGGTGTCTGAGTCGGGCGCACCCTGCCGGGCCCCCGGTCCGGTCGGATGCCGGAGTCGGCGCACCATCCCGCGTCCCGCTGACGTCCCGCCCGCTGAGGGCGTCAGCCCCGTGGCTTTCATGAGCGACTCCTGTGCGCGTACAGGATCGGTTCTGACAGCCGCAATGACCGCCGAGCGCTGCAAAGCCGCAGAAGGCCCCCTGAGAGAAGTCGGTGTTAATCGTGGAAGTCGCCGCAACCATCTGGATGATCCTGCTGATCGCCGTCGCTGCCGTGACGGCCGTCCTCGCCGTGCCGCGCCGGCCCGCCCGCGCCGCCGCCCCCGCTGCCGATCCCCGTGCCGGGGAGCGTGCGCTCGCCGCCGCGCGGGCCGCCGAGGTCGCGGGCCGGTTGCGGGCCGACTGGCTGCGCGCCCAGGAGCGGGTCGACGCGACCTGGGCGGCCTTCGACGCCGCCGACCGTGACGCGCGCCGGGCCGCCGCCGCGTCCGCCTTCCCGATCCTCAAGCAGCGCCGCACCCGTGCCGAGCTGGCCGACCGGGAGCGCAACCTGCACCGGATGGCCACCGCCGCCTGCCGGCGCCGCGAGTTGTCCATCGGGCAGCTCAACGAGGTGCTCGCGCACCGCGGCTCCTGGAACCCGCGGCGGCACCCGGTCGCCCAGGAGGCCGCGCTGCGTGCGGCCGTGCGGGAGCACCGGTTCGCCGCCTATCGGGACGCGACCGGGCAGGAACGGCAGGCGTGGCAGGAGGCCGAGCGGGCCGCCGCCACGCTGCGTAGCCTGCGCGCGGAGACCCTCACGGTGCGTGCCCGGGCCGGCCGCGACGTGCACTACGAGCAGCGGTGGGCGCCGGCGCGTTCGGCCAAGGCCAGGCTGGCCGTGCGGTGAGCCGCCGGCGACCGTCCGGAATGGACCCGGGCGACTCGCGGGGACGCCGTCCGGTGGAGTTGCGGCGCGGAACTCAGGCAGGCCAGGTACCGTCGGGGTCGCTGATGACGGACGGCAGGAGGCCGAAGTGTCGTTGACCCCGGCGGGCCGCCCGCCCGCCGTGCGGCTGCATCGCGCCGCGCGCATCGAGGACGCCGCGCACGAGATCATCGAGCGGCGGCTGCGGCAACGCGGTTGGGTGCCGGTGATTACCGCATATACCGGTTATGGCGCGCCGGGCTGGGCGCGGGTGATGGCCCGGGTCGTGTTGACCCGGCGCGCACGGGGCGTCAAGAAGCTGGAGAAGGTGCGCGGCTGGCGCAGCTTCACCACCTCGCCGGTGAACAATGCGCCCGTGCGGATCCAGATCGGCGACCAGGTGCACGAGACCCGCACCGACCGCAGCGGCTACGTCGACACCCGGGTCAAGGGTGACCTCAAGCCCGGCTGGGGGACCGTGCGGCTGAGCACCGAGGGCGCCGATCCGGTCGAGGCGCCGATCCGGGTGGTGGATCCGGCCAGCAAGTTCGGGGTCATCTCCGACATCGACGACACGGTGATGGTCACCGCCCTGCCCCGACCGCTGCTCGCGGCCTGGAACACGTTCGTCCTCGACGAGCACGCCCGGGCGGCGGTGCCGGGCATGGCGGTGCTCTACGAGCGGCTCGTCACCGCGAACCAGGGCGCACCGGTCTTCTACCTGTCGACCGGCGCCTGGAACGTCGGGCCGGCGCTGGCCCGCTTCCTGTCCCGGCACCTCTATCCCGCCGGCCCGCTGCTGCTCACCGACTGGGGCCCCACCCCGGACCGCTGGTTCCGCAGCGGCCAGGAGCACAAGCGAAACACGCTGCGCCGGCTCGCCGCCGAGTTCCCGGACATCAAGTGGCTGCTGATCGGCGACGACGGCCAGCACGACCAGGAGATCTACTCCGAGTTCGCGCACGACCACCCGGAGAACGTCGCGGCCGTGGCCATCCGCCGGCTGTCGCCGACGCAGGCCGTGCTGGCCGGCGCGATCCCCGGGCCGTCGGGCACGCCCGAGGTGGTCGGCTCGGGCGGCAAGACGTGGTTCGCCGCGCCGGACGGGGCCGGTCTCTGGTCCCTGCTGCGGGACACCGATGTTGTCTGAGGATCAGTCCTGGCCGGTGTCGGCGACCGCTGGCGCCGGGTCGGCCGGCCCCTCCGCGACCCGGGCGTGCAACCGCTCCCGGATCTCGTCCGGCGTGTACGCCCGGCGCCGCCGCTCCGAACGTGCCAGCACCACACCCGTGGCTGCGACTCCCGCAAGCCCGGCCAGTCCCGCTACTTTCCACCAACGCATCTGCTGAGGATAGACACGTGGTCGCCGACATCAGCCTCGACGAGGCACTGGATTTGACGCGTACGGGTGACATCTGGATATTCCGCGGCCGTTCCGGCCCGGACCGGGCCATCCAGGCGATGACCAACAGCCCGGTGAACCATGTCGGCATGTCGCTGGTCATCGAGGACATGCCGCCCCTGATGTGGCACGCCGAGCTGGGAAAGTCGCTGCCCGACCTGTGGTCGGGCACCTTCCAGCGCGGCGTGCAGCTGCATGACCTGCGGGACGCGGTCACCGTCTGGGCCAAACGGTACGGCCAGCGCGGCTGGCTGCGTCAGCTCGAACAGCCGGTCACCGCGGAGATGGAGGACCGGGCGCTCAAGACGGTCGCCCGGCTGGACGGCACGCCGTTCCCGTCCAGTGCCCAGCTCGCCTGGCGCTGGGCCCGTGGCCGGGTGCCCCGGATCCGGCTGCCGTGGCAGGACGCGGCCGCCGAGGAGGCGGACCTGGAGACGGCGTACTGCGCCGAGGTGGTCGCGGTGACCTATGAGGACATGGGCCTGCTGGGCCACGGCAAGCAGCCGAGCTGGTACGATCCGGGCCGCTTCTGGAGCGGCGACGACCTGGAGCTGCGCGACGGATACCGGCTCGGTGCGGAGATCGCGGTCAGCGCCTCGTAAAGCTTGGCTTCCGGCCACGCCGAGGCGCTGCGGACAGCGAAAGGGGCGCTGAGTTCGACCCAGCGCCCCTTACTTGATCGACTATCTAGCGTGCGGCCCGGCTCCGTGCCGAGAAGGCCGCCGCGCCGCCGCTCGACGACTGGCTCGTGTGCACCGGCGTCGAGCCGGTGCCGCCCGTGCGCCGTCCGCGGGGTGCGCCCTGGGTGCGGGCGGTCTGGGACCGGCCGCCGCCCTGGCCCCGGCCGCCGTTGCCGGCCGGCTGGTCGCCGCTCGCCGCTCGGGTGCCGCCGCTGCGGGCTCCCGCCCCGCGGCCGCCGCCGGCTGAC
>NZ_QHHV01000289.1:0-18233 GCF_003947245.1 Actinoplanes sp. ATCC 53533
CTGACGGCGAGCGGGGCCGGGGCTCGTCATGAGCCCGGCCCCGCGGGTCACCGTCCCGGATCAGCGGCGCAGGCTCACCACCAGCGCCCAGTAGAGCAGCGTCGCCCCCTCCTTCTGGGTCAGCGCCGGCTTGCGCCCGGCCGAGTGGGCGATCACCTCGGCGATGTACTGGGCCATGTTGCCCTTGTCGAGCGCCTTGTCGAAGCCCTTGACCGTGCCCGGCGAGGCCCCGTCGAGGTACTGGTGGGTCAGGTCCCGGAGCCACTCGATGCTTGCGTTCACCGTGTAGGTGGCGGTGACCGCCGCCGCCGGGTTGCCGGCCTTGTCCACGGCACCCGCGCAGCGCACGGTGTGCTTGCCGCTGGCCGCGGTGGCGGTCAGCGCCGCCTCGGTGGCCACGCCGGAACCCTCGTCGGTCGTCTTGCAGGAGACGCTCGGCACCGCCTTGGCGTCGTACACGCCGCCGTTCTTGATGCCGGTCACCGTGGTCACCGGTGCGGTCGCGTCGACGTTGACCGTGATCGCGCCCGCGGCGGTGTTGCCCGCCTTGTCCGCGGCGGTTCCGGTCACCTCGGTGCCGGCCCCCTGGGTGGTGACCACCTGGGCGGCGGGGCAGGTGGCGACGGTCGAGACCGTGTCCGTGCAGAGGAACGTGACGGTCGGCTCGGTGCGGAGCCAGCCGGCGCTGTTCGGCTCGCCCTCGACCTTCGGCGTGATCACCGGGGCGGTCTGGTCGACGTTGACCGTGACGGTGGCGGTGGCGGTGTTGCCGGCCTTGTCGACCACGGTGCCGGCGACCTGCTGGCCGGCGCCGTCGGCGGTGACCGGCATGTCCGCCGGGCAGTCAGCCGCGCCCGAGCCCTCATCGGTGCAGGTGAAGTGGACGGTGGGGGCGGTGTGGTGCCAGCCGTCGGCGTTGGGGTCGCCGACGACGGTCGCGGTGATCGTGGGGGCGGTGCGGTCGATGTCGAGGGTGACGGTGGCGGTGGCGGTGTTGCCGGCCTTGTCGACCACGGTGCCGGCGATCTGCTGGTCGAGACCCTCGGTGTCGACCAGGCGGTCGGCGGGGCAGGCCTCGATTCCGGAGAGCCGGTCCGAGCAGGTGTAGTGCACGGTCGGGGGCGTGCTGTACCAGCCGTCGGCGTTGGCTTCGCCGAGCACGGTCGCGGTGATTGTGGGGACGGTGCGGTCGATGTTCAGCTCGACCGTGGCGGTCGCGGTGTTGCCGGCCTTGTCGTAGGCGGTGCCGGTGATCTTCTGGCCGGCGCCGTCGACGTTGACCGTGGTGTCCGCCGGGCAGGTCGAGATCATGGAGACCGCGTCGGCGCAGGTGTAGTGGATGACCGGCGGGCTGGTGTACCAGCCGGCGGCGTTCGGCGTGCCCGCCACGGTGGCGGTGATCATCGGCGCCGTCCGGTCGACCCGGAGGGTCATCGTCGAGGTGGTGGTGTTACCGGCGCCGTCCACGGCGGTGCCGGACACGCGCAGCGCCGCGCTGTCGGTGGTCGTCTGGATGTCGGCCGGGCAGGTGGCGACGGTGCCGCCGGTGTCGGCGCAGGTGAAGTGGATGGTGACCGGCGCGCGGAACCACCCGTTGACGGCGGCCTGCGACAGCGCCGCGGTGATCGTCGGCGGGGTCCGGTCGGGGCCGGTGCCGACGACGGTCGTCGTGGTCGTCGGTGCCGCGGCTGCCTCGGCCCCCGGGTCGGTGCCGGTCGCCGGCGGGTTGCTCGGTACCGGTTCGGGCGCGGCGGTGGGCACCCAGACGGGTACGTAGCCGGTGAGGGCGCCGCTGCCACCGTTGTCGTTGTAGGCCTTGACCTCGAGCATCCAGCTCTTGGTCGCGTCCAGGGTGAGGGAGGCGGCGAGGGTCGGCGCGTCCACCCGGAGCTTGCCGGTGATCTTGTCGGGTCCGTAGCCGACCTGGTAGTAGGTGGGCGCGGGGCCGGTCTTCGGCGCCTGCCAGACGACCTCGACGATGCCGGGGGCGTCGGCCCGGCGCTGGACGATCAGGCCGGTCGGATCGGCCGGGCGGTAGCGGTCCAGCAGCGACTTCGCCGTCGAGCAGGCGCCGAACTCGTTGACCGTGGAGAGCGAGATCGTGTAGGCGCGGGTCGCGTCCACCCCGGGGAACCGGAAGGATGTCTCGGTGGAGCTCCGGTCGGCGAGCACCACGCCGTCGGAGAGCCGGGTGAAGACCACCCGGTAGGCGGTCAGCGGGGTGTAACCCATCCAGCTCGGGGGCCGCCACGTCGCGGTGGCGACCGTGCCGTCCTCTTCCCGTCCGGTGGCCATGCCCATGACGAAGCCCGGGGTCAACGAGCGCAGCGTCGTGAAGCCGGTGTTGGTGACCGCGCCGGCGGCGTCGGCGGCGCCGACCCGCATCTTGTACGAGGTGCACGCGTCGGGCGCGTCGATCGTGTATTCGGTGGTCGACGCCGGAACGTTGATCACCGTCTCGACGTCGCCGGCGACGATGTCGACGACGTAGTGATCGGTGAGGGCGTCGCCGGCCTTCCAGGTCATCCGGATCTTGTGTACGTCATCGGCGGACCGGGCCACCGACAGCCCTTTGGGGGCGGCGGGCGCCGCGGTAGCCGCGGTCGGCGTGCCGACGGCGGTCACTGCCGCGCCCAGCAGCCCGGCGGCCACCACATTCAGTACTCGCCTCAGTTCCATCCGGCCTCATCTCGGTTCGGGTGTTCGGCTCTTAGATCGGCGCGGATTCTCAAGCCGGCCTCAAGGACGGCTCCGGTCACGGTCAAGCCCGTCGGCCGCCGGGGGTTCACGCGGCGAACTCCGCCGCGACCGGGACCTGGCCGGTCCCGGTCGGCCCGCCCTCGGCGGCCTCGGCGGCCAGGGTGAACCAGACCCGCGCGCCACCGCGGAACCGCGGATCGGCGCCGATGGCACCGCCGAGGCGCTGCACGATCCGGCGGCAGATGGCCAGGCCGAGGCCGGTGCCCTCGTACGCGTCCGGGTGGGCCCGGTGCAGCTCGCCGAAGATCGCCTCGTGCTGGCCCTCCGGGATGCCGACGCCCGCGTCGGTCACCTCGACGCGTACGGCGCCGTCGCCGCCGGCCCGCGCGGACACGTGCACCCGGGGCGTCTCGCCGGGCCGTACGTACTTCAGCGCGTTGCCCAGCAGGTTCTCGAACAGGCGCCGCAGCATGCCGTGATCACCGTGGACCGCCGGGAGCGCGTCGCGGGTGATGTGTGGTGCCGGTTGCCCGCCCAGCAGCGCCGCCTCGGCGGTGCGGTCGGCCACCACGTCGTCGACCAGGGCGCCCAGGTCGATGGTCGTCATGCGCAGCGCGGCGCCGCGCACCGTCGAGTACGCGAGCACGTCGTCGATCAGCCGTGCCATCCGGTTGGCGCCCTGGGTGATCTCGGCGGCGAACTCGTCGAACTCGGCGGGCCGCGGCCAGCCGACGTCGAGGTGGGTCAGCAGCTGGGCGTATCCGGAGATGCCCATCAGCGGCGCCTTGAGGTCGTGGCTGATCTCCCAGGAGAACGTCTCGAGGTCGCGGACGGAGCGGGTCAGCTGAAGGATCGTGCGTTCCAGGTCGGCGTTGCGCCGGCGCTGGCGCTCCAGCTCGGCGTAGACGTCGTCCGCCGCGCAGTCGGTGCCGGCAGCGGTCGGCGGATCAGCGTTGTGCGGCACATTCGATCCTTTCGTCAGCGGCGAGGTAGCCCGCCATCAGCCGCATGGCACCGGCCACGGCGCTCTCGACGTCCGCGACCAGCGCGGTCAGTTCGGTTTCCGTGCTCCGGGCGGTCGCGCTGCGCTCCAGCTGGGCGCAGGCCTCGGCGAGCGGGCCGGCGCCCAGCAGCGCGCTGGACGACTTGAGCGTGTGCGCGGCGGCCCGCAACGCGTCGTGGTCGCGGTCCCGCAGGGCCTCGGCCATCGCCGCCCGGCGGAGGTCGAGCTGCCCCAGATAGGTGTTGACCGTGGTCACCACCAGCGCCCGGTCATCGAGCTGCTCCTCCAGCTCGTGCAGCTTGCTCAGGTCCACCGGATCGTCCTGGGCCGGCTCGGCGCCCGGGTCCGGCGGGTCCGCCGGCGCCGGGTCCGGGGACAGGTACGGCTCCAGCGCCGCGCGCAGCTCCGGCAGGGTGATCGGCTTGCTCAGGTGCCCGTTCATCCCGGCCTCCAGGCACCGTTCCCGGTCGCCGTGCAGGGCCGTCGCGGTCAGCGCCACGATCGGCGTGGCGGAGCCCGTCGCCCGGATCCGGCGGGTCGCCTCCAGCCCGTCGGTCCGCGGCATCTGCAGATCCATCAGCACCAGGTCGTACGGGGGTTCGCCGAGTGCGGCGTCGATCGCGGCGGAGCCGTCGGGCACGGTGTCGCACTCCACGCCCAGCAGCTGGATCATCCGGCGGAACACGGTCCGGTTGACGTCGTTGTCCTCGGCGAGCAGGACCCGGCCGCCGCCGAGCGGTGGCACCGTGACCGGCGCGCCGCGGACCCCGGTGCGTTCGTGGTTCAGCGCCGCCACCAGCCGGCCGAGCAGCAGCGGGGCGGTCAGCACGCCCGGTTTGCGCACGACGCCGGTGCGCGGATCGGTGGTGCTGATCATCAGGGACCGCCCGTTCGGGCCGAGCGCCGCGCCGACCGCGTCGGCGCGGCCGACGGCATCGGGGTCGTGCGCGTCGTCGCACCACAGCACCGTGTCCACCTCCGACGCCCGCCCGGCCACCTCGGTGAGCAGCATCGGCACCGGCTCGGCACCCGCGCCGCGCAGCAGCCAGGACAGCGCCAGCGTCGAGCGCGGCGCCGGGGCCACGACCCCGACCCGGCGCCGGTGCAGCGGGGGCTCGGGCCGCGGCGGCTGCTGCGGGGCGGCCTGCAGCGGCAGCCGGATGAGGAATTCGGCCCCCGCCCCGGGCTGGGAGCGCACGTCGATCGTCCCGCCCATGCCGGCGACCAGCCGCGCGGCCAGGGCCAGGCCGAGCCCGGCGCCCTCGTGCCGGCGCGACGCGGAGGAGTCGGCCTGCACGAACGGGGCGAAGATCCGCGTCCGGTCCGGGTCGGCGATGCCGGGCCCGGTGTCGGAGACGGTGATCAGGTACGCGTCGTCGCCGTCCGGCGCGGCGGTCACGACGACCTCGCCGGCCTCGGTGAACTTGACCGCGTTACCGACGACGGCGGTGACGACCTGGCGCAGCCGGTCGGGGTCGCCCAGCACCAGCGCGGGCAGCTCCGGGGCCGGGGCGGACAGCAGCAGGATGCTCTTCCTTCTGGCCTGCTGCTGCAACGGTTCGACGACGGACTCCAGCACCAGGCGCGGTTCCAGCGGCTCGTGCCGCACCCGCAGCTCGCCGGTTTCGAGCCGGGCCAGGTCGAGCAGGTCGTCGGCCAGGGTCTTGAGGCCGTGCATGGAGCGGTACACGCTGTCGACGATCTCGCGGGCGTCCTGCTGCATCGGCTGGGCGCGCAGCAGGTCCACGGTGGCGACCACGGTGGTGAGTGGGGTCCGGATCTCGTGGCCGAGCAGGGCCAGGAACTGCGACTTGGCCTCGGCCGCGGTGTCCGGCCCGGGGTCCGGCCCGGTGCCGCGGCCGGGCTCGGCCAGCACGGTGATGAGCCGCCGGTGCGGGCCGTAGTCGCTCGCCAGGTGCGTGACCTGGACCGTGGCGGTGGTCTCCGGCGCGCACCGACAGGGCAGCACGGCCGGCTCGGCGGTGGGGCTCATCCGCCGCACGGCGGACAGCAGCTGTTCATGGGCCGGGCAGGGACCCGCGCCGCCGGCGAGCCAGGCGCCCTCGGCCGGGAACGCGCCGCCGGCACCGGACTGGCCGGCCCAGCGCCGGTTG
This sequence comes from Actinoplanes sp. ATCC 53533, assembly GCF_003947245.1. Lineage (NCBI taxonomy): Bacteria > Bacillati > Actinomycetota > Actinomycetes > Micromonosporales > Micromonosporaceae > Actinoplanes > Actinoplanes sp. ATCC 53533. Next base: position 5,818 of record NZ_QHHV01000289.1, read on the forward strand.
GCGAGCAGGACCTGGCCGTCCTGGTCGACGATCGCGGCCGGGCCGGGGATCGCCTCGACGAGCGTGTGCGTCGCTGACTGCATACGCGGGACCTTTCCGGGGAGCGGACCCGGGGGCAGGTCCGTGCTCCAGGTTCCGGGGATCCGGGTGCGGCACGGTCAGCGTTCGGATAGAGCTCGGTTGCCGAGGGCTCACCCGCCGTGCCGCCGCGCTAGGCGGTTCCGCCTCAGGCGCGGTGCAGGGAGTGGTAGCCGACCGGGGCGACGGCGGCCCGCACGACCGGGCCGCGGCGCCGGCGGCGCAGCATGCCGAGCCCGATGCCGGCGATCGCGACGACCGCGACGGACCACGGCAGCGCGTCGACCGGGCCGCGGGCGGCGGCGCGGGGCGGAACGGCGGAGATGAGCACCCGGGAGGCGCCGGAGGCGGCCCGGCCCATGACGATGATGCTCGCGCCGGACTGCCCGGCGGCGATGAGCGCCTGCGGCACGGCGACCTCGACCCGGCCGGTCGCGTCGGCGCGGACCTGCTGAATCGGCTCGCTGCCGAGCCGGATCTCCACGATCGCCTTCGGCCGGTACGCGTAGCCGCCGACCTGCAGCCGCTCGCCGCCGTCGACCCAGGTGAGCACCAGCTTGTCCATGCCGGCCTGGGTGGCCGCCGCCCCGGCCGGCGCCGGGTGCGCGAGCAGCGACGCGACGCAGAGCCCGAGGGCCATCGCGACGAGGCTGAGGAGCTTCCGGAGCGGCATGGAGAGCATTGGCATGTCCCGAGCGTGCGGCACGGCGGCCCGATCCGGAACGGACCCGAGCCAACCTTGCCCGTCGCCTGAGCCAACCTTGAGCTCAGCTCCCCGGGCGGCCGGTCGAAGGGCGAAGTGCGGGGTTTCCGCGTACAGCGACGGGCGGGGGAGGGGGCAGCTGTCATGGCCGCATCCGGCGGGCCGCAGCGGCCTTCGCGGCACCGGTGTCCCCGGATGCGGCTCGACGTGCCGGCGCTCGCCGACCGGTGCTGGCGGCCCCCGCTGTGCCTCGCCGTGCTCCTCTTCGCCGGCTGCGGGCCCGTGCACGCGTTCGGCTACACCGATGCCGTCTACTACCTCGTCCTCGTCGGGCTGGCGCTGAGCGCCGTCGCCGTACCGCTGGGACTGCTCGGGCTGCGGCACGAGCCGGAGGACCAGAGCCCGGCCTGAGCCGGTGCGCGGAGAGATCTCATGCCGGCGCTGCGGGGACCGATGGGAAGGCCACCCCCGAGAGGACCCCGCGCATGACAGCGACCATCCCCACGCGGGTCCGGACGGACGCACCGGCCCGGCCCGGCACCCACCGGGCGCTCAACGCGCTGCGCGCCGCGGCGGCCCTGCTCGTGGTCGTCTACCACCTGCGTACGCTGCTCTTCGTCGACGCGGCCGAGGCGGGCGACGGCGCCCTGACCCGGGCCCTGTACGTCGTGACCGGGCTGGGCCCGGCGGCCGTGCTGGTGTTCTTCGTGCTCAGCGGCTACTGGGTGGGCGGCAGCGTGCTCGCCGCGTTCCGGCAGGACCGGTTCCGCTGGGCGGGCTACGCCACCGCCCGCCTCAGCCGGCTGTGGATCGTGCTCGTCCCCGCCGTGGTGCTCACGGCCGTCCTGGACCACCTCGGTCTTGCGCTGCTCGGGCACACCTCGATCTACCTCGGCGACCCGGCCTACCACCACACCGTGCCGGCAGCGGACCTGGCCGGGCGGCTGGACCCGCTGACCGCCCTGGGCAACGCCGGCTTCCTGCAGACGATCGCCGTGCCCACCTACGGCACGAACGCCTCGCTGTGGTCACTGACCTACGAGGCGGCCTTCTACGCGATCTTCCCGCTGGCGCTCTACGCGTGGCAGGGCCGCGGCGGCGCACCGGCGCGGATCCTCAACGCGGTGCTGCTGCTCGCCGTGTGCGCCCTGGTGGGGCCGCCCGTGCTGATGTACCTGCCGGTGTGGCTGATGGGCGCCGGGGTCGCGCTGGTCCGGCACCGGATCGCCGCCCGGCTGGTGGCGCTCCGCCCGCTCGCGCTGGCCCTCGCCCGTGCGGCAGCGACGGTGGCGCTGCTGGCCGCGCTGTGGGCCACCCAGACCCGCTACTCCGGGCTCAACGTGCTGCTGCTCGCGGGCGCCACCACGGTCCTGCTCGCCCTGCTGGTGGAGGACCTGCACTGGACCGGCCCGCCCGGCCGGGTCCTCGACGCCCTGTCCCGGTACGCGGAGTCGTCGTACTCGCTGTACGCGGTCCACCTGCCGATCGCCGCGCTGATCGCGGCGCTGCTGGCGCCGCAGGCCGCGCACCGGTGGGCGCCCTCGCCCGCGCACTGGCTGGCCCTGGTGGCGCTCAGCGCGGTGCTGGCCGGCGTCGGCTGGCTGTTCGCCCAGGCCACCGAGCGGCACACCGGGCGCCTGCGGGCGCTGCTCGATCGCGTGATCCGGGCCGCCGCCCGGCGCCCCCGGGCCTGAGCTCCCTCTCAGGGCGGCGCCGCCCCGGCCGAACAGCCTGGGGAAGGCGCGCGACGGCCGGGCCGGGAGGGGGCGGGGGTGCGACGCGTCTTCAGCCGGGCCGGCTGGCTCGCCGCCCGGCCGTACCTGATCGTGTTCGCGCTGTCGTCGCTGATCGTCAGCCGCTGGTTCCGCACCGGCACGTTCATCGCCGCCGGCGACATGGGCGCGTTCATCCGTCGCGGCTGGGCCCCCGAGGTCACCTGGTCGTGGAACCACCAGATCACCGGCGCGGGCTCCGCCGGGTACACCATCGTGCGCGCGTTCGAGTTCATCCTGATCTGGTGCTGCCGGGCGGTCGGGCTCACCGAGTATTCGGCGCAGTGGCTGTTCTACACCTGCATCTACGGGCTCGTCGGCTTCGGCATCGCGTACCTCGCCGGCGCGTTCGTCCGCAGCGAGGCCGGTATCGTCGCGGCCGGCGCCTTCGGCCTGCTGAACGGCTTCTTCCTGACCCGGCTGCCGAACCCGCTGAACGTCATCTCGGTCGGCGCGGTCGCCTTCATCACCGGGGTCGCGATGCGGGTCGCGCTGGGCCGCCGGGTGCCCACCCCGATCGCCGGGTTCGCGCTCATGCCCACCTCCTTCCTCGGCTTCAACCCGCCGATGCTGGTCGTCGCGTACGCCTGGGCGGTGGCCGGCACGCCGCTGCTCGCCGCCCTGGTCGTCGGTAGACGGGGAGCGGCGCGCCTGCTGTGGTGGTTCGTCCGCGCCACGCCCTGGGCGATCGGGCTCAACGCGTGGTGGCTGGTCCCGCTCGCGCAGGGCTTCACCGGCGGCGGCGGCGCGACCGCGAACGCCTCGTTCACCGACCCGACCAACTGGTCCTGGTCGCAGGTGAACAACCTGCCGCCCAACATCCTGACGATGGTCGCCAACTGGGCCTGGTTCCGCCCGCAGTACCTGCCCTTCGCCGACGAGCTGGACCGGCCGTGGTGGATCTGGATCCGCTACCTGCTGCCGGCGCTGGTCTTCCTGGCGCCGCTGCTCGCGCCGCGCCGGCTGCGCCGGCTCGCCTTCGGCCTGCTCGCGCTGGTCCTGGTGTTCGTCTTCCTCGCCAAGGGGCTGCGCCCGCCGCTGAACTCGATCAACATGTTCCTCTACCTGCACGCGCCCGGCTTCTGGCTGTTCCGCGAGCCGATGAGCAAGCTCGGGCAGCTGCTGGTCTCCTTCTTCGGGGTGCTGCTCGCCATCGGCGTCGAGGGGATGCTGCAGCGGCTGCGCGCCGGGCGCCGGACGGGTCTGCCCGGCTGGCCCCGGCGCCTGGCCCACGTCGGCGCCGCTGTGCCGCTGCTGCTGGTGCTCGCCTACCCGTTCCCGCTCTACACCGGCGGGGTGATGCCCGACGAGCGGCCGACCCAGCCCTCCACCCACGTGCGCGTGCCGCAGGAGTGGTGGGACGTGGCGGCGCGCATCGACGCCGACCCGCGCCCGGGCAAGGTCCTGGTGCTGCCCCTGGACGACTACTACCAGATGCCCACGACCTGGGGTTTCTTCGGCGTGGACAGCATCGCCAACCTGCTCATCGAGCATCCGGTGGTGCAGCGCAAGCCGGACGGTTACTTCGGCGACGTGCCGGGTTTCAACGCCGACGTGCAGGCCGTGGAGACCGCGCTGCTCTCCGGTGACCTGGCCCCGGTGCCGGGGCTGCTGCACGCGCTCGGGGTCAGCAGCGTGATCATCCGGCACGATCTGGTGCGGGGACTGCCGAACCGGTACTTCGCCGACGACCGGGTGCTCTCCGCGGCGATGGCCCGGGTCGACGGCGCCCGGCTCGACCTGGACGGGACCCTGCAGCTGTGGAGGTTCTCCGGCGGCACCAGCCCGACCGTGCGCACCTACGACCGGGTCCTGGACGCGCCGGCCCGCCCGGAGGCGGGCGCCGCGGTGCTGGGCACCGTCGACACCCGTACGGCGATCGCCGCGCGCGTCGACACCACCCCGGCCGCCACCAGCCCGCAGGTCGACGACACCGCCGCGGTCACGCCGGACATCGTGCACTGGCCGGTGCCCGCCGTCGACGCGGGCTCGCCGACCACCACCGTCGACGTCGCCGCGGGCCGCTACACGCTCGCCCAGCGGGCCCGCGCGGCCGCGGTCCTCGTGCCGCGGGTCGACGCCGCCGGGCGCCGCCTGCTGCTGCGGGACCCGACGGTGGTCAAGGTCGACGGTGCGGCGGTCTCCACCCGGCCCGCGCTGTCCGTGCCGCTGCCCGCCGGCCGGGAGATCCTGGCCGTCCGGGCGGGCACCCGCACGGTTTCGCTGGACGGGTGGGGCCACCCCGACGGCACCCCGAGGGCCCTGCCGATCGGTTCGGCAACCGAGCTCACGCTCTACGCCGCCGCCGCCCGCCCGGTCGACACCACCGGGTACTTCCCCGTCTTCGACTGCAACAACTACGAGCCGCGGCCGTGGTCGGCACTGGGACTCTCCGCCTCCTTCACCGACACCCCCGCGGGCCGGACCGTGCGGCTGAGCGCAGCCGATCACGCCGCCTGCACCAAGGTCGTGGTCCGCGGCGCCGAGGCCGGCCAGACCTACCGGGTACGGCTGCAGTACCGGCACGTCACCGGCGCCCGCCCGCAGATCTGCATCTGGCAGGCCGGGGCCACCGGGTGCGAGCTGGCCGCCCGGCCCGTGCTCGACCAGGACTGGGCCTCGTACGAGCGCCTCGTCACCCTGGACGGCCTCGCGGACGAGCTGCAGGTCATCCTGCACGCGGACGTCGGCGAGCGGCTCAGCCCCAAGACGGTCACCGAGTACCGCGGGCTGCGGATCGACGCCCTGGAGGCGGTGGGCACCAGCGTCATCTGGCCGCCCGCCGTACCGAGCGTCACGGTGGACCTCACCGCCGGCGAGCACGAACTGCGCGTCGACGGCGGCCTCGCCGGGTCGGTGCTGCAGCCGTTCGAGCCGCTGGAGGACTGCTTCCGGTACGACGACCAGACCGCCGGCCAGGCCGGGCTCGCCGCCGAGTCGCAGATCGGCACCGACGGCGAGACCACGTACACGCTCAAGGCGGTGCGGCACCTCGCCTGCATCGGCGCCCCGGCCGTCGACGTCGGCGCGTCCTCGCTCTACGAGCTGTCGCTGCAGGCGCGCAGCGTCGCCCTGCGCAACCCCAAGTTCTGCCTCTACCTGCGCGGGCCGGACCGGTGCCGCACCCTGCCGTCGGTGGCGGTGTACGACGGCTGGACCTCCTACGAGACGCTGCTGCCGCCCGACCCGACCGCCGTGGAGACCCGGCTCTACCTGTACGGCCTGCGCGACCTCAAGGGCCAGCAACAGTCCCAGGTGGAGTATCGCGGGGTGCGGCTGCGCCCGCTCGCGACGCCGTCCGCGATCGTCATGGTGCGTCAGCAGGAGCCCGGCGCCGCCGCCACGGCGGACTGGCAGCGGCACAACCCGGCGCAGTTCGCCGCCACCATCACCGCGACCGGGCCGACCACCGTCGCCCTGGCCGAGAACGCCGCACCGGGCTGGCTGCTCACCGGCGTCGAGGGTGCCCGCAAGGTCACGCTGCAGGGCTGGATGAGCGGCTGGGCGCTGCCGGAGGGCGGGACCGTGACGCTGCGGTACACCCCCGCGCGGATCTCCCGCTACGCGCTCTACCTGCTGCCGGTCGCGGTCCTGGCCGCGCTGGTCTTCATGTACGCGGTCCGGCTGCCGCCCGGCCGCCCGGGAATCTGGTCGCGGCGGCACCGGCGGCGCTCGCGGGCCGAGCTGATCTGGGCTCGTCGCCCGCCCCTGAGCCGCCTGGTGCGCCACCTGCTGCGCCAGCTGCCGCGCGGGAGACGGGCATGACCCGCCGCCGGATGCTGAGCGGCGTCGCGCTGCTCCTGGTGCTGGTGCTGGTCGCCCTGTGGCTGCTGAGCCGCTGCTCGACGGGACCGGAGACGGTCCGGGTCGCCGCCGTCGGCGACATGGCGTGCGACCCGGACGACCCCGACTTTCGCAACGACACGAAGGCCAGCGGCGATCACTGCCGGCACCGGGACGTGTCGAGTCTCGCCGTGGCGATGCGTCCGGACGTCCTGCTCGGGCTCGGCGACTACCAGTACGAGCTGCCGACCACCGCCGCGTACCAGGGCGTCTACCACCCGTCGTACGGGCGGCTGCTGGATCGCACGGTCCCGGTGTTCGGCAACCAGGAGTACAAGGTGCAGGACGCGAACACGTTCACCGCCTACTTCGGCGACCGGATCCGGGACCCGAGGGGCTACTGGTCGCAGGAGATCGGCCGGTGGCACCTGGTCGTGCTGAACTCGAACTGCTCCGCCGTGGCGGGCGGCTGCGGCACCGGTTCGCCGCAGCAGACCTGGCTCGCCGAGGACCTGTCGGACAACGACCGCCGGTGCGTCATCGCCGCCTGGCATCATCCGCGCTGGTCGAGCGGGCTCGCCGGAGCGGACTCCCGCACCGCCGACCTGTTTCGCACCCTCTACGACCACCGGGTCGAGCTGGTGCTCTCCGGCCACGAGGCGGACTACGAGCGGTTCGGGCCGCTGAACCCGGACGGCGAGGCCGACCCCCGGGGCGTACGGCAGTACGTGGTCGGCACCGGCGGCCAGGCGCACTACCGGCCGGCCGCGGCGGCCCCGGCCGGCCGGCCGGTCAGCGAGTTCGCCGACTACGACCACCACGGTGTGCTGCAGCTCGACCTGGCGCCCGACTCCTGGTCCTGGCGGTTCCACGCGCTCGAGGCGGACCCGCCCGTGGCGGACCAGGGCCGGGCGTCGTGCCACTGAGGCTCAGCGCACGTGGGCGTACGCCGTGGTCTCGTACGCCTCGGCGGTGACGGCTGCGGCCCGGTCCCACCCCAGCCGCTCGACGACCGAGCGCACCCCGGCCCGGGCGTACCGGCGCCAGGTGATCTCGTCGCCGAGCACGGTGACCAGCGCGTCGGCGAGGGCCGCCGGCCGGGCCGGGGGCACGGCGAGCCCGGTGACGCCGGGTTGCAGGACGGCGCGGACGCAGGCGACGTCGGTGGCGACGACCGGCAGCCCGACGCTCATCGCCTCGACCACCGCCATGGCCGGCGGGGAGGTGGTGTAGTCGAACTTGAACGGCCAGGCGCCCACCTGCGCGGCGGCCAGTTCGGCGAGCAGGTCGGTGACGGGCTCGGTGACGACCTCCACGGCCTCGGCCGTGCCGGCGCGGGCCAGGATCGCCGGCAGCTCCGGGCGCGGGATCAGCAGCAGCCGCAGCCGTGCCCCCGGGATCCGCGCGCGGACCAGCGGGAACGCGGCGAGCAGCGTGTCGAGCCCACGGACGTTCTCGGCCCGGCCGGCGAACACGATGACCGGCCGCTCGGCGTCGAAGCGGGCCCGGCGCTCGTCGGCCGGGGCGCCGGACGGCAGCCGGTGGACGGTGAGGCCCGGCCGCCCGCCGAGGCGCCGCAGGACCCGGGGGTCCGGGGGTCAGCACGGTGGTGACCCCGGCCCGGCGCAGCGCGGCGGTGGCCAGCGCCGTCGGCAGCAACGTGGTCAGCGCCACCCGGGCCCGCAGGACGTTGGAGGCCCGCATCTCGGCCAGCGTCGCGCGCCGCCAGGTCGCGGGGCCCGGCACGGTCGGCCAGGCATAGGCGGTCAACACCGTCCGGTACGGGCGCAGCACCGGCATCGCCGCCTGCACCGGACCCAGCGCCCCGGCGTGCAGGTGCACCACGTCGGGGCGGATCCGGGCGAGCACCCCGGCCAGGTCCGCGGTGCGCCCGAGCGGGAAGGTCGCGACGGCCCCGCCGAGCTCGTGCACGCCGGCGAACGGGGTCGTGCCGTCGTGGGCGTGCGCGGTCACCAGATGGTGCTCACCGTCGACCCGCGCGGCGGTCTCCGCGACCGTGCGGCCCATCGCCTCATGGGCCGAATACTCCGCGATGAGGTGCACGATCCTCCGGCCGCCGGTCATGGGGTGCGGGCGCCGGCGGTGACCCGGCTGTCGCGGATGCCGAACGCGAGACCGGCGGCCTCGGTCAGCTTCAGGGTGGCGAGCCCGGCGGTCAGCACCGGGTGCCGCAGCAGCCGGGTGGGCTGGCGCAGCAGGGCGGTCCGGGCGAACTTGCTCCCGCTGGTATCGGCATTCATGCGTACATACTGGTCGATCCAGCGGCCGTAGTAGCGCTTCTTGGCGAAGGTCGCCCGCAACCGGATCTGCCCCTCGTCGTGCCAGATCCACGCCGGGACCCGCCCGATGGTGGCCACCGGGCGGGTCCGGTCGGCCAGGTCCCAGTCCTCGGCCGCGGTCAGGTCCTCGTTCCACCCGCCGATCCGCTCGATGAGCTCCCGGCGGTAGGCCCGCGGCGACTCGACCGCCGGATCGCCGACGTACAGCAGCTTCTCCAGCTCCCGGCAGCGGGCCAGGAAGCCCACCCCGAACGAGCGCTCCGGGATGATCAGCGCGCCGGTGCCCGGCTCGGCGGTGAACCGCTCGTCGATGCTGGCCGCGACGTGCGGCTCCAGCACCATGTCGGAGTCGATGAACACCACGACGTCGCCGGTGCTGCGGTGGGTGCCGTGGTTGCGCTGCGCGCTGCGTTCCGGGCCCCACTGCAGGACCTGGTCGGCGTGCCGTCCGGCGATCTCCACGGTGCCGTCGGTGGAACCGTTGTCGACCACCAGCACCTCCACGTCGGCGTGCGTCTGCCCGCGCAGCGAGGCGAGGCAGGCGTCGAGGGTGCGGGCCGAGTTCCTGGTCGGCACCACAAAGCTGATCTTCATGGGTCTCTCCTGGGGGTATCGGGTGGGCGGGTTACGCCGCGGTGGCAAGTCCCTGGTCTGCGGCCGGCTCGCGAACGCCCCCGGGAACCCGGGCGTGCCGCTGGATCGCCGTCAACACGGTGTCCGCGACCTCGTCCCAGGGCCGCGCGCCGCCGTACGGCAGGGCGCTGCCGGGCTGCCGGAGCCAGCCGGGCAGCAGCTCGCACAGCCACCGTGCCAGCGCCTCCGGGTGCGGCGGCACCACGACACCGCCGGCCGCCCGGGTCGAGTCGCGCAGGCCCGGCACGTCGTAGGCGATCGTCGGGGTGCCCAGGGCGGCGGCCTCGGTGACCACCAGGCCCCAGCCCTCCCGCACGCTGCTGGCCAGGTGCACGTGCGCGCGGGCCATCCGGTCGTGCTTGACCCGCTCGTCGACCCGGCCCAGGAATTCCACCCCGGCCGGGTTGCGCTCGCGCAGCCGGGCCAGCAGCGGACCGCCGCCGATCATCCACAGCCGCAGGTCGGGGAACTCCCGGCGGCTCAGCTGCACGGCCCGCACCACGTCGCCGGGGCGCTTGTAGCTCACCATCCGGCCGCAGAACACGACCGTGGGCCGCTCTTCCTTGTCCACCACCGGCCGCGCCGCCGGTGGTTCGTAGCCCTCCGGCACCACCGTGACGTCGCGGGCCCCGAAACGGGCGAGCGCGTCGCGCGTCGAGTCCGAGACCGCCAGGATCGGCGCGCCGCCGAGCCGGCGCAGCCACTGCGGCTCCAGCAGGTGCCGGCCGAGCTGGGCGGCCAGCGGCGGCACGTGGTGCGGCCAGATGTCCTCGCAGGTCTGATGGACCAGGGCGATCGTGCGCGCGCCGTCGTCGACCCACTCGTGGGCCAGGAACGGCACGGTGTTGGTCTCGTCGACCACCACGTCGAACCGGCCGCGTCCCCAGCGCTGCCACCAGCGCCGGGCCTCGCGGTAGACGGTGAACCGGCTGCCGGCGCGCACGACCCGGTAGCCGTCGACGATCTCGGTGGCGGGCCGGCCCGCGACGGCGGCGGCGAACAGCGTCACCTGGTGGCCCGCCGCGGCCCAGCGCCGCAGCACCTGCTCGGTGTAGACCTCCGCGCCGCCGGCGGCCGGATGGCGCAGATCGCGCCAGTTCAGGACGAGGATGCGCATGCACGGCCTCCGGAGCTCAGGCCGCGGTCGCGGCACTAGGGGATTCTTCGACGCTGTCCGCGCCGAGTTGAGTACTCGTACGGGCCCAGACGCGGCCCTCCAGCAGGAGCATCAGCAGCAGGGTCGGGACCAGGGCGGCGGCCGAGCAGAGGGCGATCTGCAGGGCCGAGGCGTGCCAGGTCTCGATCAGTGCCACCTCCAGCCCGGCGCCGAGCCACGGGACCAGCAGGGTGCGTGCCCGGCGGGCCAGGGCCGCATACGTCAGGACCGTCACCAGCGAGGTCAGGGCCGCCACGCTCACCAGGGTGCGCACCAGGGCGCCGGCATCGGCGTACCCGTCGCCGTAGAGCACCCGCAGCACCAGCGCCGGCAGCGCGACGATGACCGCCGCGCCGAGCAGGGCCGGCCCGGCGACGGCCAGGCCGCCGGCGGCCAGCACCCGGGCCCGGCCGGGGCGGCGCCAGCCGGCCAGCAGCCGGGGGAAGACCGCCGCCATGATGCCGGCGGGTATCGCCAGCACCGTCTTGGCCACCGTCGCGGCCGCGATGTAGGCGCCCGAACTGCCGTCACGCAGGTGATGGCGGGCCATCAGCAGGTCGACGGTGGAGAACAGGAACAGCCCGGTGACCGCGATCCCGGCGTGCGCGACCGCGCCCAGCCGCAGCGCCCCGGGCGTGCCGGTGCCGTCCGGGTGGCGCAGCGGCCGGGCGGCCACCAGCAGCGCCGCGAGTTCGGCGGCCACGGTGGCCGCCAGGGCGCCGGCCACGCCGAACGGCACGGTCAGGGCCAGCCCCAGCACCAGCCGGACGGCTGTCGCGACGAAGTAGGTCACCGCGACCGTCCCGATCCGCCGGGCGCCGAGCAGCAGCCCGCGTGCCGCCGCGACCACCGCCGCGATGATCAGGTACGGGGCCAGCTGCACCGCCTCGGCCAGGCCGGCCAGGTGGAAGTAGTCGCGCAGCAGGGGCGCGCAGGCCAGCACGGCGAGCGCGGGCCCGACCGACCAGCAGGCGACCAGGCGCAGGGTGCGACGGGCGGACGCGCGGCTCAGGCCGTGCTCGGCCACCAGCGCCGACGCGGCGGTCTGCACGGCGCCCAGGGGCACACCGAGCATCAACATCGCGGCGAGCACGGTGCCCAGCGCCCCGTACGCGTCGGCGTCGAGCCGGCGGCCGACCGCCGCGTGGAAGACGAGGTTGCCCGCGCTCTGCACGGCCACCGCCACGGCGATGGGCAGCGCGCCACGGGTCAGCAGGCCGGGCAGCCGGCCGGGGTCGAGTCTCACCCCGCCCCTATCGACGGCTCCGGGCGCGAGCTGTCCGTTTCCACCTCGCGGGATCCGGATACCGCCTGCGCACAACTCCCGATCGGCCCATAATCGGAAGGAAATGAACGATTACCGGCATTCACCTCCGAATCGCCCCGCGACGCTGCCGGCCGCACCCGACCGCCGGCGGGTGCTGGACGTCGTGACCGCGGCCCTCGACGCCACCGGCGAGCGCTGGGCCTGGCAGGGCGCGGCCGATGCGCCGGACCGGTGGGTCGCCGACTCCGGTCCCAAGGACCTCGACATCTGGTTCGCCGACCCGCTGACCGGCGCCGACGCCGTGGAGGCGATCGGCCGCAGCCTCGACTGCGCCCGGGTCGCGGACGCGGATGATCCGCGCCGGCTCCGGCATGTCAGCCTGGCCGTTCGCACCGAGACCGGCCTCGCCGTCGTCGACATCACCCACGGCGACCTCTTCGTCGGCCCGGTGCTGCTGATCCCCGCCCCGCAGATCCTCATCGATCCGGGCAGCCATCGCCTCACCGGCGCCGCCGCGGTGGCCGACCTGCTGATCCGCCCGGTCCTGCGCGGGCGCCTGCCGGACCGGCCGCGGCTCGACGCGGCCCGCGCCGCCTGGGCCTCGGCCGACCCGGACCACCGGGCGGCGCTGGCCCGGCGGCTCACCGCGCAACTGGGCGGGTGGGTCGCGGGTGAGCTGATCGCGGTCGCCGGCGGTGCGGCACCCGGGGCCGGCCTGCCCCGG